>DATAWG010000074.1 GCA_036267355.1 Pirellulales bacterium
AATCCCCGGCCGCTACAGCGCGTTGCCGGCCCGGGCCTCGGCGATGTACGCCCCCGAGCTAAAGGCCAACTCCGACGAGATCAAGCTGCAAGTTAGGGATTAGAGCGAGGAGATGAATAGGGTCAGGGTGAGGGGATAGGGAAGGACGCGCGAAACCGCAAGCGCGGATCCATGCCGTTTGAAATGGCAGCGCGCTTGCGGTTTCGCGGGTCGAACCCCTAACCCACTAACCCTATTCCCTAATTGGAAAAGTTTTTCGCGAAACTCTTTACTGTTATCCGGGTTTAATCGTTTGAGTCGCCGTGGGGCAAGGTTTCGGATTCCTTGCATGCGGCGACCCGCAATGTATATTTGGTGGACCGAGGGGCGGATGGGTCGCACGGGGTGTGGCCGACCGGTTTGCCAATTCGCGTTTTGATCCGCTTCTTCCTTTCCGGCGCACGGATGGGCCCGAATCGAGCCATTCCGTATATCAATCCCGCCTTACGACCGCCGCGAGCAATATTCGCCGGTCAATCTTAGAGAGAGCAATCGTTTGCGGCGTTTGGGAACGCGCGTTCCTGGCCGACTCGTTAATCATTCCATTTCAAGGAGTTGCGTGATGAATTGTCGAGCTGTAAAAGTGTTGGCAGTTGCCATTGGCGTGTGTGTGGCTGCCGCCACAGCCAGCAATGCTCTGGCTGCCAAAGATAAGGCCAAGCACGGCGTAGTGGCCGACATCAAACTGCCGAAGGCCGTTGCGGACAGCAAATCTCCAAAAACCGGCGATGCTAAATCCGGCGAAGAACACGGCAAGATCATGATCACGGAAACCGACAAGGCCACCAAAGCCTCGACAACCAATCCCTACGATCTGTCGGAATCGGTTTCGGTCCAGATTAACGGTGAACCAGGCGAGCTGAAAGACATCGCCGTCGGCGACAAGATCGCCTTCAAGCTCACCGACGGAAAAGTGTCGGTCATCATGAAGGGCCACAAGAAGAAGTCGAAGCAGTAGGACAAGCCGCGGCATTTCGCCGCCGCCCTTTGCGACCCCCCCCCAAAGAAACAAGCCCCGGAGCCGATGCCCCGGGGCTTGTTTTGTTGATTTGTAGCTGCGCCTGCGTCTTGCGGTTGCCTAGAACGTGTCCAAAATGAACTGGTGGCCGGTGTGATATTTCGCTCCCGAGGGGTAGAAATTGAACCATTGCTTGTTGTACACCGGGATCTGCATCTCGGGTACATAGCGGTAGTAGAGGCTGTTCGAGCTGCGATAGTATTCGTTGCCCCAGAAATTCTGCGGGTAGTAGACGTATGGATAATGGTAGAAACGGTCCCAGTCTTGCGTCGAGTAGGTGTTGCCCCACTGACGGCCGAACGCCTGCTGGGCCTTGGCCGGACGGGCCGAGAAGGCGCCTGCCAGGCCGGCGACGCAGCAAAGCGCAAACAAAGTGCGGCGGATCATTCGTGAGTTCTCCCCTGAAAGCGTGAAATACGGGGCGCGATTTATCCGAGCGGTTTGCGGGAACCGTCCGTCGCCGGCCCGAGCTGTTAGACGAGCTATTAGTTAAACCATCGGCAGCCTGAATGCGCCGCATTTAACGAATATCCGATAGAACCGGCAGACTCCCGCCGACGCAAACAACCGGATCGGACAGAAAGCTCGTGGCGAGCCGACGCGCGTTGCTAGCAATGGTGGCACATGAACTGCGGCGGAATCATCTTGTGCGGCGGTCGCAGCCAACGCATGGGAACCGACAAAGCGCGGCTCCCGTTCGGCCCTGAAACGATGCTCCAGCGCATGGTTCGGATTGTCGGCGAAGCGGTCCGGCCGGTGGTGGTGGTCGCCGCAGTAACGGCTCGGCTCCCCGATTTGCCGGCGGACGTGCGTATCGTGTTCGATCGCAAATCGGACCGTGGGCCTCTGGAAGGCTTGGCAGTCGGACTGGCGACATTGGCGAACATCCCCTCGACAAACGATAATTACACAACTGGATCCGCTGCAATCCCCATCGCGGCGTCCTTCGTCACCAGTTGCGATGCGCCCCTATTGCGGCCCGAGTTTGTCCGACGCATGATCGAGCTGCTCGATGATTCGGAAGCCGCGGTGCCGCGAGATGGGGGCCGATTGCATCCGCTCGTGGCCGTGTATCGTCTGACGGTCCTGCCGAAGATCGAGCGTCGCTTAGCCGCGGATCAGCTTCGCCTCACCGCCCTCGTTGAATCGCTGCGATTGCGGGTCGTCGGCCTCGACGAGCTTCGCGACGTCGATCCGCAATTGAAGTCGCTCGAAAACGTCAACGACCCCGAAGCGTATCGTCGGGCAATTCTGGCGGCAGCTCAGTGACCACGATCGAAAAGGCCCGCAGCGATGACAATGCTTCTCGGCGTCGTTAGCGACACGCACGGCGACATCGAGCACACACGATCGGCCTGCGCGATGCTCGGTAGCTTCAAAGTCGGCGAGGTGTTGCACTGCGGCGACATCGATACGGCAGAGATCGTGTTGCTCTTCCAGCAATGGCCGACACATTTCGTCTTCGGCAATTGCGACCATGATCGGCGTCTGCTCAAGAAAGCGATCGAAGCAGCCGGGCAAACCTGCCACGAGCGATTCGGCTCGCTGGAGATAGAATCCGTGCGAATCGCGTTTTTGCACGGCGACGATGGGCGATTGCTCGAAGAAACGGCCACGAGCGGCAGTTGGGGCATGGTGTGCCACGGCCACACGCACGTCGCCCGCCAAGAGTGGCTTGGCAACACGCTCGTGCTCAATCCCGGCGCCGTGCACCGCGCAAATCCGCATTCGATCGCCGTCGTCGAGGTTCCATCGCGCACGGTGCATCTGATCGAAATTTAGTGGCTCCTGGCTTCGGGTTCGTGGTCCGGAAAGGTGCGACTCATCCACCACCCTTGACCCCTAACCCCTCCGATTTCATATGGCGCCGGGGCCACGTGGTTTGATCGCTCTGGGATCGGGCATCAGTATCAATGGCATCCGCCAGTCTGCTGCAAATTCTTTTCCGCCAGCGGATTCCGGAAAATTCCAGTTTCTCGGCAAGAGTTTTTGCAAGAGAATCGCGGCCGCGGAAACATTCTACTGGCGACGCGAGCGATCGGTTTCATCCGGTTCTCCGAAGTCCCGAACGAAATTGCTGGCCATTTTGCTTCGCTGTCGGGTGCTCGAGCCCCAGCGCGATTGCAATCGATTCGCCAGGGCGGGCTGCCGGTCAAGTGGCCTGCAACGCCGCTTTTTCGCAAAAAAAGAGTGTTTTCAATCTTTCAAGGAGAGTTGGTCATGAATCGTTCGTTCTCATGGAAGCCTTGGGGCCTCGCTGCGGCCCTCGGAGCCATCGTCATGTTGGGCGGCGGATGGGTCGCCCTGCAAAACCGCGTTCAAGGGGAAGAAAATTCGCAAGCGCAGTCGGCCGTCAAGACGCACAAAGACGTCGAAGCCATCAGCCATGCGAATTCAATTTCTTATGCCTTCCGGCAAGCTGCTGCGGCCGCTCGGCCGAGCGTCGTCAAAATTCTTGCCCACACCGGCGCGAAGCACATGAAAAATACGTCGAGCGAAACCCCCTTCAACGGCGAAAATCCGTTCAAAGGCACCCCGTTCGAAAAGATGTTTCCGGGCGGACAGGGCCAGTTCAACTTCCCGCAGCAACAGCAGCCGGAACGCGATGGCCTCGGCTCCGGCGTGATTATCGACAAATCCGGCATCGTGCTCACCAACAACCACGTGGTGCGCGGCGCCGATGAAGTGACTGTCGTGTTGAAAGATGGCCGTGAGTTCAAAGCCACCGACATCAAGACCGATCCGGCGAGCGATCTGGCCGTGCTGCGACTCGAAGGCGCCAAGGATCTCCCGGCCGCCACGCTGGGCAATTCCGATGAAATGGAAGTCGGCGATTGGGTGCTGGCGATCGGCTGCCCATTCGGACTCGAACAAACCGTCAGCGCCGGCATCATCAGCGGCAAGGGACGTGAACTCGAGAGCAACCACGACGAGTTTCTGCAAACCGATGCCGCCATCAACCCGGGCAACTCCGGCGGTCCGCTCGTGAATCTCGACGGACAGGTGATCGGAATCAACACCGCCATTGCAACCAACAGCGGCGGTTATCAGGGTATCGGCTTCTCGATCCCGATCAATACCGCGAAATGGGTCGTCAAGCAATTGCTCGCCGGTGGCAAGGTGCAACGTGCCTACCTGGGTGTGCAACTCGAAGAACTCAACGCCGATCTGGCGAAGAAATTCGGCGCCTCGGCCGATCAAGGCGTGCTCGTGGCCGATGTGGTCAAGGATTCTCCCGCGGCGGCTGCCGGCTTGCAGGATGGCGACGTGATCGTCGACTACCAAAGCAAGGCGGTGCACAATCCTCGCGAACTCCGCGACCTGGTGGAAGTGACCCCGGTCGGCTCGAAGCAAACGCTTGCGATCCTCCGCAATGGAAAGACGATGAACGTCAGCATCACTCCGAAGGCTTTGCCCGCGAAATTTGCGGAGAACAATTCCTCGCAGGAATCGCAAGGCGACACCGAATCCGCAACCGACACTTACCAGGTGAAGGAATTCGGACTGACGGTGGGCGACATGACCAGCGATGAAGCCAAGGCATTCGACGGACACCACGGCGTCGTGGTACGGCAGGTCGAGCCCGATGGCGTGGCCGCTCACAAGCGGCTCGAGCCGGGCATGCTAATCCGCAAGGTCGGCGAGAAGCCGGTGAAGAATGTGCAGGATTTCGAAGCGGCCATGAAGCATGAATCGCCGAAGGCAGGCGTGATGTTCCAAGTCCGCGTCGGCAACAACAATATGTTCGTCGTGCTGCAAGCGAAATAATGCCAGAGCAGTCTTCTGCGGATCGGGAAGAGAGAAGTTCGCGTCGGCCGCGGCCATCCGTTCGGAAACGAACGTGGCCGCGGCTTTTTTTGCGCGCGCACAACCGTTCCGGAACGAAACATTGACCCGAAGCGTCAAAAGCGGACGGCGGCCGTCCACGAAAGGGACGACGAATCACAAGCCCGAAGCGTTAGCGAGGACGGGCGCTAACAGGCGCTGCAATTCTTTTTTTAGCACCGGGGGTGTGCCACTGGCCAGCAAAGTCGGCCAGTGGGAGCGCCGCTTGAGCTCGAACATAAACCGGACGTCCAGCGGCGTGCGTCCCTCGCTAACGCTTCGGGCTACAATCGCCAACACAAGCCCGAAGCGTTAGCGAGGACGGGCGCTAACGCTTCGCCCTACAATCGCCGGCCCTCCCACCTCGCGGAAACCTTGCCATCCCAAACGGGTGACACGATAATCAACCTCTGCCGGGTGAGCGATCGGGTCGAACGTCGCAATCGAAAATAGGTGGGTCGCGATGGCAGATGAATTCAATCCGTATCATGTTTGGCTCGCCATTCCGCCGGAGGAACAGCCGGCCAATTATTATCGCTTGCTGGGGCTGCGGCTGTTCGAGACAAACGCCGACGTCGTCGATAGCGCTGCCGATCGGCAGATGGCCCATCTGCGAACGTTTCAAAGCGGCAAGCACGGCGAGCTTTCCCAACGACTTTTGAACGAAGTGGCCGCGGCGCGGGTTTGTTTGCTCGATCCCAAAAAGCGGGCCGTCTATGATCAGCGGCTTCGCGCCAAATTGCCCGCCATGGCGCCGGCGGCGCAAAGCGGAGCGACCGCGGGCTCGGGCATCGGCATCGCGCCGCTTGGCCCGATCGCTCCCGGCGGATCCGCAATTCAGCGCCAGCCGCCGCGGCGACTGCCCACCGCTGCTCCGGCGTTCCCGCAAGCCGCTGCCGCCGTCAATCCGGCCGTTGCCCCCGCGACGGCGAAGCCGGCCGACATGTGGGACGATCTATTGGGCGATCCAAGCGGCAAGCCGGCCGCGAAAGCCGGCGGCAAATCCGCGAAGCTGGCTGCCGCCAAACGCGATGCGAAAAATCGCAGTGTCACCTATGGCATTGCCGCCGCAATCATCGTCGCCGCGGCTGCCGGCATCGGTTTGTTCGCCATGAATAACTCGTCGCCCGCGACGGGTACGATCGTGTTCGACTGGCCGGCGGCCGACCGGACCGACACGACGGTGACGATCGACAATGCGCCGATCACATTCCCTGCCGGCAAGAATTGGGAATATCAATGCCCGGCCGGAGAACATCGCGTTGTTGCCGAGCGGCCGGGACACAAGCTCGCTGCCGACGTGATCGTCGTTGCCGGTCAGCAGCAGATGGTGACGGCGGATTGGAAGCCGAAGGCGGTGCTGGTGTTGAATTGGCCAATGGAATTGCGAAGCGGCGCGACGTTGAAGATCGACGGCCACGCGCAAACGGTGGCGCAGCACATGCCGCTGGAAATCGCCGTCGAGCCCGGAAAGCATGTCGTTGAAATCACTCGCTCCGGATCGCCGCCATTCGGCACGATGGCCACGGTCGCGGCCGACGGGCGGGAATTGGTCACGATCAAACCGCCGCCGACCACGGCCACGCTCGTGTTCGATTGGCCGCCGGAGGAGCGCAAGGATGCCGAACTCACGGTTGACGGCCACACGCAATCGCTCGGCAGCGAGCCGGATGGCAATCCCTTCGAGCTGACGGTTCCGCCGGGCCGGCATGTGGTGCGCATCGCGCGAACCGGTTTCGAGCCGTTCCACGAATCGGTCGAACTGTCGGCCGGCACGAATCAACCGATCAAGCCGAGTTGGACACCGGAGCAAAAAACGGCGGCGGTCGCCGACACGGCGCCGGTGGAAACAGCTCCGCAGCCGGTGAAGAAACTCGCCCCGCCGCAGGCTGCGGAAATCGAGCGGATCGGCAAAGAAGTCGACGGTCTCTACAAAACCACCGGCGCCGGCCTAAAAGACCCGACCAAGGCCCAAGAACTATACGACGTGGCGGCCAAGGATGGCAGTTCGCCGGCTGAGCGCTATGTGCTGTTGACGAAAGGAGCCGAGATCGCCGCTGCCGGCGGAGATTTGAATCTGGCTCTGGCGGGCGTCGACACGCTCGCTGCGGCCTACGAGATCGACGCCTTGGAAGGGAAGCAAAAGCTGTTGGAAAAATTCATCGCCGCTGCGAAGCCCGACAAGGCGGCCGACGCGATTCCCGTGGCCGAGCAATTGATTGACCAGGCCGTGGCGGCCGATGAATACGAGACGGCATTGGTGCTCGCCACGGCTGCCAGCCATGCCGCGAGCAAATCGCAGATTCCGACCCATGCGGCGATCGAAGACCGTCTGTCGCGCCGCCGGCACGACATCCGGATCATCGAGCCGATCAATGCCGCTGCGAAGAAAGCCCAAGCGGTGCTCGACAAAAATCCGGCCGACGCGGAAGCGAACCTCGCCGTCGGCCGCTGGCGAGCGTTTTACAAAAACGACTGGCCCACCGGCCTGCCGCTGTTGGCAAAGGGCAGCGATGAAAAACTAAAATCGCTCGCCGC
>DATAWG010000075.1 GCA_036267355.1 Pirellulales bacterium
ACGTCGGCCGCCGCTGGGCCGCGTCCCGCTTGTCGTTCGAACCACCTCTCGTCGCTTCCATACCTGTTCTACGACGAGAATCCTGCTAGCAGGTTAAGCTAGCATCCAAGAATTTCCCCGAGGCGGTAAACAATTACCGAGGAAGTAGCCAGCCGCTCCGACCTTCTTGATCGGTGCCTGATTGTATGGCTGCCCGCGATTCCTGAAGACCGCCGGCGCGCTGAAGCCGAACTGCTGGCGGCCTACGACCGAGTGCGACCGAAGATTCTAGGCGCACTTCTTGACGCCGTCTCCACGGCGCTGCGCCGGCTGCCATCCGTCAAATTGCCAGGGCTGCCCCGCACGGCCGACTTCGCTCTCTGGGCGACGGCCGCCGAGACGTCGTTCGGCTGGGATTCGGGGACTTTCATCGCCGCCTATCACGGCAACCGTGAATCGGCAAATGAGGTCGCCTTGGAGGCTTCATCGGTCGCACGGCCCCTACTCGATCTGCTCGATGAGCAGGAACAGTGGTCGGGGACGGCAAGCGAACTGCTCATCGCCCTCGAACCCAAGGTGACTGATCAGGTCAAACGACAAAATGGTTGGCCCAAGAACGGCCGGTCGATGTCTGGGCACCTGAAGCGTTTGTCGCCAAACCTCCGGGCGGCCGGCTGGCAGGTTGACTTTCACCGCGAAGCCAAACAACGAGTGGTGACGATCCAACGTGCCCAGGACACTGCGTCAGCGAGCCCCATACCGTCATGGGGTGATAGCGATCAGCCGGTGCAAACCGATGCGGATAGCGGTGATCTGGCGCCGCTGACGCAAATGACGGTAATGACACGATGGCCGAAGAACCCGAATGGGAAGAGGGACAACTATGACCACCGATGACTTGCTGATGCGGCTCAACGATCGGAACGTGAACCTCTATTTGGACGGCGGGCGGCTCTGCTTTCGGGCAGCACGAGGCGTGTTGACCGGCGAGCTTCGGCAAGCCGTTGCGGCGCATCGCGAGGAGATCATTCGCCGCTTGGCGACCGAATCGAAGGCCGCGCCGACCGCCCGGTGCAACGGATATTGCGACCCGCGGCACTGGGCGGACGAACCGGTAAGCCGCCGTCTGATTCGGACGACCTGCGGCCAGTTCGGGCGATTTATCGGATACCGGCGCGAGCAAGTTGCTTGAACCCTGTGGTAGAACGAGGTAACTGTGTGTCCTGGCGTGCCCACGCCGGGCGCGAATTCGGAGAAACGAAAACATGGCCAGCCTGTACAAGAAACCGATCGTGGTGACCGACCCGAAGGCCGGGAAGAGGGTCAAAGCGAAGTCCAAGAAATGGTGGGGCCGCTACCGCGATGAGAACGGCCAAGAGAAGCGGGTGCCGCTTGCTACGGACAAGACTGCCGCTCAGGCAATGCTGAGCGCCTTGGTCAAGAAGATGGAGTTCAAGGCCGCCGGCCTGCACACCGGATTTGAGGAGCACCACAAGCGGAAAATCGACGTGCATGTGGAAGATTTCGAGAAGTATCTCAGGAACAAGGGGTCCACGCAGGATTACGTGGATCGAACGGAGGCCCAGATCACGGCCGTCCTCGAGGCGACAAAGGTGACCCGCATCGTGGAAATCAGCGCCAGCCGCGTTCAGGCCTACCTCGGCGAGCTGCGGCAGAAGGACTTCGGCATTACGACGGTCAATCACTATCTGCGGGCGATCAAGATGTTTACCCGCTGGTTGGTCCGCGACCACCGAACTGACGACGACCGGTTGGCCCACTTGTCGCAAATGAACGCCGACACCGATCGCCGTCGCATTCGCCGGCCGCTGTCGCCCGACGAGTTCGATTGGCTGCTGCGGATAACGGAGACGGCGCCGCCGCTCCACAGTCTATCCGGCAGGGACCGGGCGATGTTGTACCTCATCGGGTGCTACACTGGCTTTCGGCGAAACGAGATTCGATCGGTTTGCCCGTCGTCGTTCAGTTTTACGTCTGACCCGCCCACGCTTACAATTCAGGCGGGTTATTCCAAGAGACGGCGGCAGGACGTAATTCCTCTGCGAGCAGACCTCGCCTCGCGGCTGGAAGAGTGGATTGCCGAGAAGGCGCTGCCGTCGCCGTGCGACTCGCTGATCACAGCCCGGCTGCAACGGACGGCGGAAATGTTGCGGGCCGACCTGGATCGAGCCCGGCTAGCGTGGATCAAGGAGGCAACGACCGAGGCGGAAAAGGAAGCTCGCAAGGAATCGCAGTTCTTGCTGGAAACCAACCAAACGGGCCACGTGGTCGATTTCCACGCCCTCCGGAAAACGTTTATCACGAACCTGACCCGCTCCGGCGTTGCTCCCAAGACGGCCCAAATGCTGGCTCGGCATTCGAGTATCGACCTCACCATGAACACGTATACGATGCTGGGCGTTATGGACCAAGCGGCGGCTGTCGAGGCCTTGCCGCCCATTCCCAATCGCAAACGTGGCGACGAGCCCCAGCGGCTTCGGGCCACCGGCACGGACGGAAAACTCAACCCCGATCAACCGCAGAAAAAGGTGCCCACTATGGTGCCAAGAGGTGCCGAAAATGGTGCCGTCGAGCCCGCGCCGAACGGGTTGCGAGTTGCACCGGATTGCACGGAGGACGCGCCGAAACAGGGCAAGCGAGCGCAGCGCAAGAACGCGAAAAACCCCGAACAAAACGGGGATTTTCGCGCTGCGTCGCCGCGGACTGCATCGCGTTGCATCAATGGCCGAGGCGGGGATCGAACCCGCACGGGGATTACTCCCCACGGGATTTTAAGTCCCGTGCGTCTGCCTATTCCGCCACTCGGCCGCGGCGACTAGATTGTGCCATTTTGATTGCTTCCAGGTCGGCATTCGACGGGGCGGTCTCGCTGGGGACTTGGCGATCGCCGCGGATTGAATCATAGTCGACCACAGCGATCGTGGCGAGAACTTCTCGCGACCGGAAAGAGCTCCATGGCTGCGTGGCCGCGGATCGCTTGTTCAGGCTGGAAATCGGCCGATCATCTCGTGCTCGACCATCGCTGCCGAAGCACAAGGTGGGATCGTTAATGCGGCCGGAGAATTGTTTGACCGTCTCGTTTTCAGTAGATAATGGTGAGCGATGCGCCCCCGCGGGGCGGACGCTGCTCCGACCGATTTCTCGCTACCAAACCGAATGCCTGATCTATCGTCGGCCGCCGATGCGCCGGAATGGGAGCAGCTCGAGGCCGCGGTGCATGCGTGGTGCTTGGATGCCGGTCACCCGGCGGCGGGAATTCTGTGCCGGCGGAGCTCGGACTGGATCGATCCGGCAGAGCTTGAACAGCTCGATCGATTCGGTTGGTCGGGCCACCGTTTGTCGGGCGGCGAATTGCCGGTCATTCAGTCGTCGCGAACTGAACAGTTGCGGCAAACACGCTTGACGGCGCGGGCCCTCGTGCGCGTCGTGCTTTCGCACCATGCCGGCATCCATCCGGCGTCATGGCGGCTTGTTTTCGGAACGCACGGCAAGCCGGCCATCGCCGCGCCGGCGGGCCTCGAATCGCTTCATTTCAACCTGACCCACACCGAAGGGCTTTTGATCTGCGCAGTCAGTCGCGCGGGCGATATCGGAGTCGATGCCGAAGTGAATTCGCGGCCGGTCGACATCGAGCAAGTTGCCCGCCATTTCTTTTCGTCGCGAGAGCAACAGCGGTTGGCCGAGTTGCCGCCAGCAGTCCGGACGAATGGCTTTTTCGAACAATGGGTTTTGAAAGAGGCATATCTCAAGGGGCTCGGCAGTGGGCTAACCCAGTCGCCCGAAAGCTTCACCGTTGAGCGCGACGGGGATGGCCGGCCGATCGGGCACGACAACTGGCAATTGAGTTTAGCCCGGCCGACGCCGCGTCATATCGCGGCGATTGCCGTGCGACCGCAACGGCCGGAACCGATTCGCATCGTTTGGCGGGAAGCGAGTGGCTTGGTTGGCCAAGCTGATGAATGCTAGCATATCGGGCGTGTTCGATTCGTTCGAGCCATTCGCGCGGCAGTGCCGAAGTGGTGTTCCACGTCTAGTGGCGGATTGGTATTGTGGCGCCCCGCTATTTGAGCCTGCCGACCGATCCGCCAAGATCCGGGCCAATGTCTGACGCTGCCGCTCCCGCCGTGCTGCCATTCCATCCGCTCGAAACTGGGCATCGCAGCCCGCTACGGGTGTGGTTGCCTGCGGCGCTCGTCTTGGCGGGTTTTGCGGCGTTGCCGTTCGATTTGCCGTTGGCGCGATGGATCGATGCCGGCCATTTCCCGCGCGACTTGGGCCGCTTGCTCCACTTGGCCGAGGTCTACGCGCATGGTTTCGGCGTTGGGGCGATCTTGCTTACGGCGCTGGTGCTGGATTGGCGGCGGCGGACATTGTTTCCGCGCGCCGCGACGACGGTGGTGGTTGCCGGTTTGCTTGCGAATCTGTTGAAGTTGTCGCTGGCCCGAACTCGGCCGCACGCGTTTTCGCTGGGCGGAAATGTCTGGCAAACCTTCGGCCACTGGCTTCCGCTGAATCATGTGGGGAGCGACCTGGAGAGCTTTCCGTCGGGCCACATGGCCGCGGCCGCGGCACTTTCGGCGGTGTTGATATGGCTCTATCCGCGTGGCCGATGGTTGTTTGTCGGCTTTGCGTTGCTGGCCGGCGGGCAGCGTCTTTATAGCGCGGCGCATTTCTTGAGCGACGTGGCCTGGGGCGCGGCGGTTGGAACGTTCGCCGCCAGCCTCTTCTTGCCCGGCGGCTGGTTAAAAGGTTTCGACCGTCTGGAACCTTATCTAATGCGGCGTTGGAGCGCCGAGCCCGAGGCGGCCGGCGACCCGAACGACCGCCGCTGGGCGGCACCTTAGGCGCGGCCGACCCAGGCCTCCGCCGCTGGCGCGGCTCCGGCCTAGGCTGCCAGAATCGGCCTTTCAGGCCGAGAACCTTTCACGTTGCCCTCGGACGAATATCGTGGGTAATGCGAAGCTGCCCTGAGCGGGCCTTTTGGCGCGCGAGAAGCTTCTTCCGCCAATTCGAGTGCCACTACCCGCCGGCGCGGCCGCTTGACTTTGAATTACCACCGTCATATTATGGTGCCGGCGCGGGTCGAAGCCGCAAGCGAGCGATTGAGTTCGGGATCGTGCGGGGATACTCGCCAACTTGCAAAGCAATTTGCGATCGCGCACGGATCTCCTGGCGCACGGAACCGGTTTCAAAAATTGTCCGCGGGGGTCTGGGGAGAGGGGGACAGACCCCTTTTGCTCCGAAGACTCCGCAAAAGGGGTCAGTCCCCGACGATTTCGGGGACCGGCCGGGAGATCGAGGAGCCTTGCGATTTTAGCCCCTCCGGGCATTTGCGGGAAAACGATCGGGAAAACCATGCGCTACACAAGCGATCACAAGCGGCAAACGCACGAGCGGATCGTCGCCGAGGCAAGCCGGCTGTTCCGGGAAGAAGGATACAAGGGTTCGAGCGTCGATGCGGTCATGCAGGCCGCGCAGCTCACTCCGGGCGGCTTCTATGCCCACTTCGAAGATAAAGACGCCCTGCTGGCCGAGGTTCTCGAATCCTGCATTTTGCGGCAAGGGCGCCGGCTCGCCGCCGACGCCCCGCTGGCCGAGGGCTCGTTCGAGGATTGGATCGACTACTACCTGAGCACCGGCCATTTGAATCGGCCGGGCAGCGGTTGCCCCCTGCCCTCGTTGACTTCCGAGATCGCTCGGCAGCCGGCGAAGGTTCGCAGGGCGTTTACGGAAGCCATGCGATTGCGGCTGGCGGAATTGTCGCGCGCCGCGCCGGGCGACACCGAGGAGATTCGCAGCGAGCGAGCGATCGCGACGTTGGCAAGCGTGATGGGAGCCGTGACGCTGGCTCGCGCCCTCGATGATCCGTCACTAGGCGATCGGATTCTACGGACCGTGCGGGGCGCGGTTCTTGCGCAACTCGGTCTGCCGCAAGAAACACCGCAAGAAACGCCGCAGATAAAGCCGCAGATAAAGCCGCAGGAGGAATCGGCGGCGAGCGGCGACCTGGCTGACGGTGCCGGCTCACAGGCTGGTCCGGCGCGGAAGAAACGAAAGCCGTCGCGACGGTCGCCGGCTGCGACCGAATAAACGAAGCACCGCAGAGCCCGCGGCACACGCTTACAGGCGATGGCTTGGCGCACGGCTCGATTTGCGGAAGCGTTTTTCAGAAAGCGGATTGCCATGTGGATCGTTCGACTTGCACTGCGGCGGCCGTACACGTTTGTCGTGATGGCAATGTTGATTGCCATCCTCGGCGTGGTGACGATCGTTCGCATGCCGACCGATATTTTCCCAGAAATCCAGATTCCCGTGATCTCGGTGATCTGGAACTATACCGGCATCTCGCCCGACGATATGGAAACGCGCATCGTCGGCAGCTTCGAGCGGATCGTCGTTTCCACCGTGAGCGGGATCGAGCACATCGAAAGCCAGTCGCTCAACGGCGTTGCCGTGGTCAAGATTTTCTTGCAGCCCGGCGCGGATATCGACGGGGCGATTTCGCAAACCACTTCGAGCGCCGAAGCGGCGCTGAAGACGATGCCGCCCGGCATCTTTCCACCGCTGGTTTTGAAATACAGCGCTTCGAATGTGCCGATTCTGCAAGTCTCGCTTGGGAGCGATAGCCTCTCGGAACAGCAATTGTTCGATCTGGCCACGAACAGTCTTCGTCCCGGCATGGCCACCGTGCCCGGGGCTCAGATTCCGTATCCCTACGGCGGCAAAGTGCGGCAGATCATGGTCGATATCGACCCGGAAAAGCTGGTCGCTTTCAACGTCTCCGCCGCCGATGTGTCGAATGCGATCAACGCTCAAAACCTGATCCTGCCGGCAGGCACCGCGAAGATCGGGCAACAGGAATACAACGTGCGGCTCAACAGCAGCCCGACCGCGGTTGCCGCCATCGGCGATTTGCCGATCAAGACCATCGGCCTGCGGACGATCTATATCCGCGACGTGGCCCACGTGCGCGACGGTTTCACGCCGCAAACCAATGTGGTGCACGTCGATGGCCACCGCGGCGTGTTGCAGCCGATCTTGAAGTCGGGCGCTTCGACGCTCGACATCGTCAGCGGCGTGAAGGCACGGCTGCCGTCGCTCTTGAAGACGATGCCCGAATCGCTCAAGGTGTCGCTCCTGGGCGATCAATCGATTTTCGTCCGCGCGGCGGTGAACGGCGTGATCAAGGAGGCTGCCATCGCGGCCGGGCTGACGGGGTTGATGATCCTGCTGTTTCTCGGCTCGTGGCGAAGCACGCTGATCGTGGTGATTTCGATTCCGCTGTCGATCTTGGTGTCGATCATCGTGCTCAGTTTTCTGGGGCACACGCTCAACGTGATGACCCTCGGCGGAATGGCGCTGGCGGTGGGAATTCTGGTCGACGACGCCACGGTCGAGATCGAAAACATCCATCGCAATCTGCACCAGGGCAAGCATCTGGTCGAGGCGATTCTCGACGGAGCGGCGCAAATCGCCGTGCCGGCCTTTGTTTCCACGCTCTGCATCTGCATCGTGTTCGTGCCGGTGGTGTTTATCAGCGGGGCGGCGAAGTCGCTCTTCACGCCGATGGCCATGGCCGTGGTGTTCGCGATGATGACGAGCTATTTGCTGAGCCGAACGCTCGTGCCCACGATGGTACACTTCCTGCTGGCCCGCGAAGTCGAACTCTATGGCGGCGAGCCGGAAAAGGGCGCCGAGCATGTTGCGGTCAAGAAGAACGCCTTGTGGCGATTCCACGAGACGTTCGATCGGCAATTCGATCGGTTGCGAGATTTCTATGGCAATTGCCTTGCCTGGGCGCTCGCGAATCGAGCCGCGGTGGTCGGCGTTTTCGTGATTTTCGTCGCCCTGTCGGCCGGACTGTTTCCGATGATCGGGCGCGATTTCTTTCCGTCGGTCGACTCGGGTCAGATTCGCATGCACGTGCGAGCGCCGGCCGGCACCCGGATCGAAGAAACCGAGCGTTATTTCGCCCGTGTCGCCGAGGTGATCCGGCAGGTGATTCCGCCGAAAGAAATCAAAACGCTGATCGACAACATCGGCATACCGAATAGCGGCATCAATCTTTCGCTCAGCGACGGGGCATTGATGTCGGCCGCCGACGGCGAAATTCTGGTGACGCTCACGGAAGGCCACCGCCCGACGCCCGACTACGTGCGCGGATTGCGCAAAACATTGACCGACAAATTCCCCGATCTCACGTTCTTCTTCTCGCCTCCCGACATCGTAACGCAGGTGCTCAATTTCGGATTGCCAGCCCCGATCGACGTACAGTTGGTCGGCCCGCGCGGCAATATGATGAAGAACTACGAGATCGCTCGCCAACTGCGCAAGCGGGTGTCGGAAATACCCGGCGCGGTCGATGCTCATTTGCAGCAAGTGCCGCTCACGCCCGAACTGCAAGTGACGGCCGATCGCACGCTATTGAATCAATTCAAGCTGACGCAAAGCGATATCGCCAACGATCTGTTGGTCTCGCTCAGTTCGAGCGGTCAGACGGCCCCGAATTTCTGGCTCGATCCGAAAACCGGCGTGCAATATCCGCTCGCGGTGCAAACGCCGCAGTATAAGATCGACTCGATCAACGCGCTGGAAAGCACCCCGGTCAGCACCCCCACGAATCCGATTCCGCAACTCCTGGCCAACGTCGCCGGCGTGAGCCATCGATTGGGGCCGACCAACGTTACGCATTACAACGTGGCCGTCAGCTTCGACGTGCTGGCAAGCGTGCAAGACACCGATCTGGGGCGCGTCGCCAGCGCGATTGACAAATTGGTCGACGAGGTTCGGCCGACGCTGCCGCGTGGCACGACCGTCGTGGTTCGCGGCCAGGTGCAAACGATGAACACGTCGTTCGAAGGGCTCGGCTTTGGACTGATATTTGCCGTGCTGCTGGTCTACCTGTTGATGGTCGTGAATTTTCAATCGTGGATCGATCCGCTGATTATCTTGATGGCGTTGCCCGGGGCATTGTGCGGAATCTTGTGGATGCTGTTTGTCACCGGCACGACCGTGAATGTGCCGTCGCTGATGGGGGCGATCATGTGCATTGGCGTGGCCACGGCGAATTCGATCTTGCTGATCACGTTTGCCAACGACCAGCGCAAGCTCGGCAAAGACGCCCACGATGCGGCGTGGGCGGCGGGTGTCACGCGACTCCGGCCGGTGATCATGACCGCCCTGGCGATGATCATCGGCATGTTGCCAATGTCGTTTGGATTCGGCGAAGGGGGCGAGCAGAATGCGCCGCTGGCCCGAGCCGTGATCGGAGGCTTGATGATGGCCACATTTGCCACGCTGTTTTTCGTGCCCCTCGTTTATAGCACGCTGCGCAAGGCGACGCCGCATGCGACCTTGGATTTAGAAAGCATCGAACACTATGGCAAGTGAGCCCATAATCAGTCACAAACCCTCGGTTCCTTCTTCCGATCCGACGGAAGGAAACGGCCACGGCGCGCCGGCAGCCCACGGCGCGCCGGCAGCCCACGGCGCGCCGGCTCACGGCGCGCCGACTCATGGCTCGCCGCCAAACGGCTCGCCGCCAAACGGCGCCGGCCACGCGGCGCGGCAACAGCCGGCCGCACACGGTGCGCGCGTGAACGATGAAATCGGCGCCCCACCGGCCGCGCCGCATCCGAGCCGCTTTGCCCTGCTGCTGCTGGCCGGCTGCACGCTTGCCGTCTTGGCCGCGCTCTTCTTCTTCGGCCTCTTGCCAAGGCTGCACGAAGAAAACGTGCTGGCGGAGAATGCCGAGCAAATCACGACCGCGTTGCCGCGAGTGTCGGTCGGCAGTCCGAAGCAGTCGGCGGCAATTGTCGAAGTGCAATTGCCTGGCAATGTCGAGGCCCTGCAAGAAACGACCGTTTATCCGCGCACCAGCGGCTATTTGAAAAACTGGCTCGTCGATATCGGCGACGATGTGAAGGCGGGGCAATTGCTGGCCGTGATCGACACCCCCGACGTCGACCAGCAACTCGACAAGGCAAAGGCCACCTTGAGCCAATTGCGGGCTCAGCAAATTCGGGCGGAATCCGATCTAAGGCTCGCGGATACGACGCTGGTGCGCTATCAATCGCTCGATCGCGACAACGCCGTCAGCAAGCTCGAGCTCGATCAGCGCCGCAGCGCCGCGGAAACGGCCCGATCGGCGCTTGCCGCGGCGCAGGCGAACGTCGTGGGCGGGCAAGCCGACGTCGATCGGCTGACGACGCTGCAAGATTTCTCCCGCGTCTACGCCCCGTTCGCCGGCACGATCACGGCCCGCAACATCGAAGTCGGCCAACTGCTCACCGATGGCAACGGCGCGAGCCAATCGCTATTTCATATCGCCAAGACGAATCCGGTGCGCGTGTTCGTCAACGTGCCGCAGATTTATTCGCCGGGCGTCAAGGTGGGGCTCGAAGCGGAACTCGTCGTGCGTGAAATGCCGCATCGCAAATTCGTCGGCAAAGTCACGCGCACCGCTCGTGCTCTCGACCCCGCCACCCGTACGCTGCTCACGGAAATCGAAGTTCCCAACGACGATCGGGCCCTGCTCACGAATGCCTATGTGCAGGTGCGGATGCGCGTGGCCCGCGACGATCCGCCGCTTTTGATTCCGCCTGCGGCACTGGTTTACAACGCGGACGGAACTCGCGTGGCGGTGCTCGATTCGAGCGCGCATGTCCATTTTCAACCCGTCGAAGTCGAAGGGGATTTTGGCTCCGAGGTGGGCATCTC
This sequence comes from Pirellulales bacterium, assembly GCA_036267355.1. NCBI lineage: Bacteria > Pseudomonadati > Planctomycetota > Planctomycetia > Pirellulales > Pirellulales bacterium. The sequence continues at coordinate 10,720 of DATAWG010000075.1, forward strand.
GTCCGGTTTGACGGCGCAAGACCGCATCGTCACCAATCCCGGCGCCCGGCTGGCCGACGGCGAAGCGGTGCAGGTCGACGCGCCGAAGGCCGCCGACAAAGCCGAGCCCATCGCGAAATCGGATTCGCATTAAAGGCTGCACAAGAATACGCTCGCTTCCACGTTCGTCCCTCGCTGGCGCTTCGGGCTAGTATTCGCTTGGGCATCGCGCACGCTAGCCCGAAGCGTTAGCGAGCGACGCACGGCGATCGGCGATCCAGTTCTCCCGCACACGATTGCAGCCAACACGCCGGCAAATCTTGGTAGAATGCCGGTCGTGCGTCGCGTGCAATCCAGGAGGAATATCCATGGCCACGCTTGTTACCGATCCCGGACTTGAACGGCAAATCCGCGCGCAGCGCGCGGAATGGGGCGGCGACCGCTACGACGAAGTTTGGGAGGGCACCTACTTGATGAACCCATCGCCGAATCTCGAACACGCGGAAATCCAAGCGGGACTTTCAACCGCATTTCGCCTCGTCCTCGGACTTTTGCATCCGGCCAAGGTCTATCCGGGCATCAATGTCAGCGATCGAGCCGACGATTGGACGAAGAATTATCGCTGCCCGGATGTGGTGGTGATCTTTCCCACGAACCCCGGCCGCGACTGCGGCGCTTATTTTCTTGGCGGCCCCGACCTGCTGGTGGAGATTCTCGGTCCTTACGATCCGAGCCGCGAAAAGATCGCATTTTACGAGCGGATCGGCGTGCGCGAGCTGTTGATCGTCGATCGCGATCCGTGGCGACTGGAGTTGCACCGGCTGCGCAACGGCAAACTGCAATTGGTCGGCCGAGCCGAGCTCGAAGCGGCCGACGTATTGGCGAGCGATGTGTTGCCGGTGTCGCTGCGGTTGGTGAGCGGCGCGGAGCGGCCGAGAATCGAAGTGCGCCATGCCGATGGCGCCCAACAATGGCTCGCCTGATGGCTGATGTTCAGCGCGATCGGTGTCACCGCGATCGGTATGGTGGAATCGGCGGTGGCGGCGGCGGCAATTCGGGGAGCTCGGCGAGATAAACGCTCGAGGCCCCATTCATCCACGCGAAGTAGGGATCGATCCGCTTCGGCCAAAGCAGCCGAGAGCAAATAACGCCGTAAATCGCCCCGCCGATGATCAGCCCGCAGCCGGCCAGAATTGTCGGCCAGCCAAAGTCTTGCGTCTGACGATCGTCGAGCAAGCATGCGCCGTAAATGATTGCGCCGATTCCGCCGAAGAACAGCAGCCACGCGACCAGTAGAATGCGGTTCCGCTGCGCCCGATGTCGCCGGCAAACGCCGGTTTGCAAAACGACGCTTTGGCGAACGATCATGCTCACGATAATGAAAATGATCGGGCTGATGATCAGGATATAGAGCCACGGGCTGTGCCAATAGTGAGTTTGCCGCTTTCGCCGGCCGGCCATCGGCTCGTTGCATTTGACGCAACGATCCGGGAGCAGGCTCCCCTTTCGCACGACAAGCAAATTGGCCTCGCGCCATACGCCGTCGGCAAACGGACCGGACTCCGTCTCCGGCACAAGACTGGCAACCGGCGCAGCGTAAGGATTCAGATTTTCCTCGGACATGATAGCCCCGGCAGAATGCAAATGAGATGCGACGGACGGAATGCCCGTAAGCGGGCGGCTGCGTTCGCGCGTCTGCCACTGGTGTCGTGTGCCACTGGCGTCGCGTCGTGTGCCACTGGCAAGCGCAGTCTGCCAGTGTGGGCGCAATAACCTGCCGCTTCGCCGACCCTGGCTTATTTTATAATCCGTATCGGGCATCGCAAGCAAATTTCTCGCGCGATCGCAATTCGGAAGCTTCTCGAATTGGATTTTGCTTGCGACGAATTTCTTCGGGAATCAGCGAGATGAGGCCTGTTCGCCCCGCCGGCACTGGCCGACTGCGCTGGCCAGTGGCACACCGTCACCGGCGAGGGGCACAACGGTCCCAGGCCAAGTGGCACACCGTCACCGGCGAGTCGCGCACCGGTTGTCAGCATGGCCCGGCCCTGCGAATATAATGGAGCCTGACACGGCTAAGGATCGAGCGAAAAATAACTTCTCCCAACCACCCTCTCCCCTTGCGGGAGAGGGCAGGGTGAGGGGTTTCAAACAATCGGAAGTTATTTTTCGGTCGATCCTGACTGAAATCCGAATTCGCAGAGATTTGCAATGCAACCCTATCACGGGCATTATTTTCCGCTGGCTTGGCCGTTTCTGCTTGGCCTATTTCTGCTGCTCGGATTTCTGATCGCGATGGTGGAGATCGGAATTCTCCGCTATGCGTATGAAAAAATCGGCATCACGCGGCGATCGGCGTTTTTGCTGCTGCTGCTCTCCTTGTTCGGCAGCTACGTGAATATTCCCGTGGCGCGGTTTCCGCCGGAGCATGTCGAATCGGATAAGGATGTTTGGTTCGCGGGAATGCACTACATCATTCCGGCCGTTCAGGATTGGCCGGGTACGATCATTGCGATCAACGTCGGCGGGGCCCTGATTCCGACGCTGCTGTCGCTGTACCTCGTCGTCAAAAACAGCATCTACATTCGCAGCGTGATCGGCGTGGCGGCGGTGGCTTGGATCGTGCATCAATTTGCCCAGCCCGTGAAGGGACTGGGGATCAGCGTGCCGATGTACGTTCCGCCGATCGCGGCCGTGGTGACGGCGATGATTCTTTCCTGGCGGAATGCGGCGCCGCTGGGCTACATCGTGGGAAGCCTTGGCACTTTGATCGGCGCCGATTTGATGAATCTCGAGCGGGTTCGCGGCCTTGGCGCGCCGGTGGCGTCGATCGGTGGAGCGGGCACGTTCGACGGCGTGTTTCTGGCCGGCATCATTGCGGTGCTGCTGGCGCCGACCGTGAGCCACACGATCAGCAAAACCACGCAAACGCCGGAGCAAACTGCCGAGCCGGAGCCGCCGCGCGATGCCGGTTATTGACGCGTTCTATTCCCTTTGGCTTGTCGGCCAACGACGTCGACTCGCAGCGCCGCACTGGCCGATTGCGCTGGCCAGTGGCACGCCGCCGTCCGTGAGCCCCGTCCATTCAGCATCGGCCGCAGATTCGGAACCGCTCAGCGCTGCCCGCCGCCTTGCTTCCACCACGGATGCGCTTTGACCGCCGCGGCGAAATTTTCCAACTCGCCATAGTTGTTCTGCCACGTGGTGTACATCACGGCATTGGCCGATGGCACCTTCGCCGCCGAATCGAGCCAAGCCCGCAGGTCCGAAAGCGGCGCGTCGTAGTAGCCGGCGATCAACAGCGAATGGCCTCGATCGGCGAAGAACTTCAGGCTTTCATCGCGATGGCCGAAATTCCAGTCCGCCACGTGAACGCTTGGATCCAGCCCTTTCCACGAGCCGATCAGGCTGCCGTTGACGAGGTAATAGTTTTTCACGGCATTGTGGTGTGGATCGAACATGTCGCTCCAGGCATACACCTCGCCTCCGGGGTTCACGTCGTGCAGAATCTGCGTGCAGGCTTTGACGTTGGCCGCCAGCAGCGGGCCGGCGTCGAGATGGCGGCGTTCGGAAGCCGCATCCCAATTGAAGATGCGGATCTCATCATGTTCCATGAAATAGGCCTTCGCCCCGAAAGCGGCGTGCATCCGCCGGGCCTGATCGCGCAGCAGTTCCATCGTCTTCGGCTCCGAAAGCGCGATCATCACCGACCCGCCGTAAATGATCATCGGATGATAATACGACACCCGCAGCCGCGTGCCGTCGGGAAGCTTCGCATGGATCGTCGGCGGTGCGTGATACAAATCGTATTCGCCCGGGTAAGGATTGTTGCCCAGATGCGGATCGACGACTCGTTCGAAATCGGTCCCTTCCACGAGCGCCGCGCCGGGCGTCGCCGAGCCGCCGACGGATGAATCGTCGTGGCGAACCGTCAGCGGCGCTCCAGGCCGCCGCAACACGTTCAATAGCCCGACCTCTTCCAAATGCGCATCCTTGAACCACACCGAACCGCCGCCGCCGTTCCAACAGCCGAAGTAGACGTTCACCGCGTGATTGTCGAGCGAATTGAAAACGGTCCAATGCGTCGTCCAATCTTGCGTCGGCTTGACGCCAAGGTCGTTGTAATTCAGGTCCCGATCGTTGGCCAAAACCTTGATTTCCGGCGTGCCTTGAAAATCCTTGGTCTTGATCTGAACCGAAATGCGATATTGCCGGAACGGTGACACCTTCAGCGACTGCACGACCCGGCCGACTCGGCCTTTGAGCTCTTTCATGCGCGCCGCTCCGTCGTCTTCGGTGACCAAGTTGTCTTTCCAACTCCAACGCTTCAGATCGGATAGATTGCCCTGCGGAAAAGCAACCGGCGGATCGGCGACCACTCGCGCCTCGCCATTGTGGACCACGAACAATTGATCGCGCACCGGCAAACCCTCGGCCAGATTCGGATCGTGAAACAACAACGCGTTCGACCAGCCGATCGGAAACACCGCGGGCACCAGTTCCAAATGCAATTCGCCGGCGATCCGCTTCACACGGTCGACGTTTCGGAAATACTCGCGCGGCATGCGGTCCAAATTCGAAAACTTGCTGTCGCCGATGAGCACATGCGAGAAGCCGGCCTTGGCGGCACGGCGAAAGATGGTTTCCAATCGATCCACATTTTCGTTCACAAGCAAATTGGTCGGATAGTAGAGCCACAGTTGCTTCTGGCTGGCATGATCTTCGGCGAAGGCCCGCTTCGAGCCGATCGCCAACAATGCAAACAAGAAGATCGCGGCATGGACTTTTGCAAACCGCGTGAGCGCGGAACGATTGGGCATGGGAAACCTACGAGGGAGGGCTGGGCTGGGCATGGCGAAGGGGCGGACTATTCCACCAATGAAACATGCCGCCAGACCGAAGTCAACTGTAGCAGGCACACTCCGTGTGCCGTCTGCGTCCCGCGGTGCGTTGCCCGCCGAGCAGCGCCGACGGCACACGGAGTGTGCCTGCTACGTTAACGGCCAAGTCCGCGGCGCTGATATGCAAACGTCGCGATACGGCCACGGTGCTACCCGGCCCTGGCGAAGCCGGTGGCACCCGTTACGTAGCAGGCACACTCCGTGTGCCGTCTGCGTCCCGTGGTGCGCTGCCCGCCGAGCAGCGCCGACGGCACACGGAGTGTGCCTGCTACTTTGCCGCGTTCGCTTAATAGCGGATCACGCGGCGCATCAGCCAAGCGCCGGAGAACGCGAGAATGACATTGCCCATCCACACCGACCAGCCGGGCAGCGAGCCCCGTTTGGCCTGGTCGACGCCGAAGATCAAGAGCGGATAGTAGACGACCAGGATCGGGCAAAAACAGGCGAAAAAGCTGGTGAGAAAATCGCTGTTGCGCATGCGAATCGCCATCGGTGCGCCGATCAGCACGAAGAACAGGCAACTGAATCCGTTGGCCCAACGCCGCGAAGGTTCCATCAGCAGCCGGAACAACCGCGATTGTTCGTTCGTCATGTGCATCTGGTCGTCGGCCCAGCTTCGGCCGGTGAGTTGGCCGAAGTCGCCCGCGATCATTTCGCCCCCCGCATCGAGCGCCATTCGCGCGGCGTAGGCTTCGTTTTGCTGCTGCTGAATCTCGATTTCCTTGGAGATTCGATTGAGCGGCACGTCGGCTGGGCTTAAGCGTCCGCCGCGTTTGCTGGCCTCGTCGAGCGGCACGACGCGCTCGATGGCTTTGTCGGGAAAGAAGAAGCGGATTCCGCCGGCGTCGATCGTGCCGTTGTAGCAGACGAGCGTCAGTGTGTTGGCGACGAGATCGCTTTTCAACTCGGCCCATTCGCAGTTGATGGTGGCGGGCGAGCTGTCGTCGTTGGCCGCAAAGGTGAATGTCGGCTCGACAAGTTTCCGCCCATCGACGGCCTTGACGTTGATCGAAAACATCCGCGAGCTATAGGACCGTTGCTGTGCCAATCGCGAGTAGACGATTTCTTCGACCGACGCGATCACGACCCGCTTGGCCCCTTCGCGTCCCCAGCCCGACGCAACGTCGTTTAGCCAAACGGCGACGAGGCTCAGGAAAAACGCGAAGACGAACGTCGGCCACAAAATCGTCCAAGGCGAAATGCCTTGCGCCTTCACGGCCACGACTTCGTTTGTCGATGCCATCCGGCCGTAAACGCTGCAGGTCGCGAAGAGCACCGTGCCGGGCACGGCGAACCGCAAGGAATCGGGCAGGATGTAGGGGATCAACAGCAGAATCTGCTTCAGGCCCAACCCCTGCGAGTAAGCTTCCCGCACGACCCCCACCAGCACCATGAACAGGGTCATTCCCGTCAGAGCGATCAAGAACACCTTGATCAACTCGAACAGAACATAGCGGGTCAGGATGCGCATGGAGAGTTACTAAGAGATGATCGACGATGATTCGAAACTCGAATTAGGCCGCCTTGGCCCTCGGCTCGGCATCCGGCTGCATCGCTTCCGGCTGGCCTTCCGGCTCTTGGTCGGCTCGCATCGTCTGCGCTAGCTGTCCGCTCCACCCCGAGGCCGCCATTTGCTCCGCCATGATCAACGCTGCCAAGGGAAACGCATGCAGCAGCAGCCGCGAAAACGATGTCCGCAATTCGTATTCAAGATGCAGCGGCGTAATTACGAGCGCAAATATCGACGCGCCAATCCCGGCCAGCGCAGTCAGTCGCCAGAACCAAACGCTGGCCGGCAATCGGCTGCGGCGCAGCAACACCAGCGAGCCGATGACGCAAGGCCACATCAAATTCCAAGTTCTCGTTCGCACGAGTTCCACCGCCGCGTAGCGAAATACGACCGCCGGCCGGTCCGCCAATTGCATTATCCAACGCCAATCCAGGGCCGCCCAATACGACGGATAGTACGGCGAATCCGGCACTTGCCGCGAAATGCGATCGCGGACGACCGCAACCACAACCAAAGTGACCATGCCGGCAACGGCCGTCGCCAATCGGCGTCCGCTCGGCCAAGACGGTCGCAAGAGCCACGTGCCCGCCAGGCCCGCCGCGCAGGCTGCGGTCCAGAGCATGCCTTCGGATTTCGTCGCCGCGGCCGCTCCCAAGAGCAGCGCCGCGCAAAGGGCCGGCTGCCAGCCGGGCCGGCGAATCCACCGCGAAAGCTCGAGCACTCCGCCAAGAATCAGCGCGGCCAGCGGCAAGTCGGCCGAGCCGGAGAGTGCCGCCCCCTCGAAGCATTCCAAAAAAAGGGGCGTCGACAATAGCAGCAGCGCCGCCATCGCGGCAAAACCCCGGGTGCCGAAGCGCCGCAGTTCGCCGGCATAAAGCGACGCAAGCGCGAGCGGAAAAAGCAAAAACAACAGCTTCAGCCCCGGCGCGACGTAGCTCCCGTGTGTCCAATAAATCTGGGCTTCCACCAGCGGCAGCAGCAGCGGATAGGCCGGATTGAAATGGACGCGATGAATATCCTGAAAATCCTCGCCGCGGATCGTGCCCGTGTCGTAGAGCACACGGGCCTTGAGGGCATAGATCGTCCGGGCGTCGTACCCGGTGAGATCCGTGCGGCAGCAATACACGAAAGCGGCCGCAATGCTTACCAGAGCCAATAGCCGGCCCAGCATCGGCAAGTCGCTTAACCAATCGAACCACGCGCCCTTGCCAAGCAGCCCGCTGCGCCACCAACCGACAATCGTCCAACCCACCGCGGCCATGCCCACCATGCCGACCACCGCGAAGCTCCGATGCGTAATCCGCCCATCGATGGCCAGCGGAATTTGCAGCACCAATCCGACCGCTGCCGAGCCCAGCAAAAAGGCCCAGCCGAAACCGGGCCGCGCCGCCCGCGCCTCGCTCGATTCACCGGCGCGCAGCAAGCGCGCCAACTGATAGCCGATGCCGCTGATCGAAGCGAGGCACAGAATTGCGCTAGCGACTCCACCGAGCAATGCGATCATGGCGCACGCTCCACGCGACATTGCAACAGGTTGTGTTCATCGAAGGTCGCCACGTAGTTGATCCCGTGCTCGCGGATGAATGCGGCAGCGTCGACCTCCTTATGCGGCAGGAATTGATGCCAATACGGCTCGTGCGGATCGGGCTGAAGATCTTTCAATTGCGGCTGCACGTGCCACGATTCGGCGAGCGCGGTCATCTCTTGCGGCAAGATAAACACCCGCCGCGGATACACCTCATACGCCAGGCGCATCAGCGGCGTCGCTCCGTGAAACAGGATCCGCGCATCGGGCGGGGTCTTCGCGCACACTTCGCGGCAAAAATGCTCCAGCAGCGACAATTCCGCTCCAGGCGGCCCGAATGTCGCAAGCCGAATCGTATTTGCCTGCGCCGTGCGCTCGTATTCCAAAGTGGATGGATAGCTCTGCCAGACACGCAGTGCAAACACAGACTGTACGATCACCAACACCAACATCGCCCGTTGTCGCCAACCCCACGTATTCCATAAATCGACAACCGCGAAATAACATCGGCTGGTTTGCCCGCCAAAGGCGCCGCTGGCCGACCCAAGCCGATCGGCTCGAACTTTCAGCCATCGGCCGAAACCATCGTAGGTCGACCGCCACATTCCATAGCCGATCAACATGCCAAGCATCGGATTGCGAACGCCGCGAAACGAAATTGCAATCGGCCCGATCTGAAACCGATGCGGCGCAAATGTCGCCACGATCACGCCCACCGCGCCGAGCAGAATCATCGCAAAGCCGATGCGGTTGATCCACCATCGGGCGGCCGGGCTAAGAGCGGTTGTGGTCATGACGATGAGTGTGTGAGAGCCAGTCGCTGATTCGGCCGTGCTACGGCTTACGCGGCCCGCAGCACCCGCTCCGTGTGCAAGTGATCGACGACGTAGTCGATCTGCCGATCTGTCAATTCCGGATAGATCGGCAGGCTCAAACATTCGTCGGCCCAACGCTCCGCTTCGCGCAGCGATCGGCCGCTGGGCTGCAAATGCCGATAGGCCTTCAGCCGATGCACCGGAAACGGATAATGGATGCCCGCCCCGATCCCGCCGGCTTCGAATGCTTGCAGCTTGGCCGCGCGATCGGCGACGCGGATGACGTACAAGTGCCAGGCGTCGCTGCAACCGGCGGCGGCCTCGGGCGGCAGAACCACATCGCCCCGCCGCGCAAGCCGCTGGCCATAGGCGGCCGCATGCGAGCGCCGCCGGGCATTCCATTCCGCGAGCCGCAGTAGTTTCACTTCCAGCACGGCGGCTTGCACCGAGTCGAGCCGGCTGTTGAAGGCCACCTCTTCGTGATGGTATTTCTTTCGCGAACCCCAATTGCGCATCAGGCGCAGCCGATCCGCCAATTCGGCATTCGGCGTGGTGATGGCGCCGCCATCGCCGTAGGCGCCGAGATTTTTTCCAGGATAAAAGCTGAACGCGGCGGCATGCCCGAGCGATCCGGCCGGCCGGCCGTGATAGGTCGCGCCATGTGCCTGGCAGGCGTCTTCGATTACCAGCAGATGGTGGTCTGCCGCGATTTCATGAATCCGATCCATCTCGGCGCAGCGGCCGTAGAGATGCACGGGCAGAATGGCGCGCGTGTGGGGCGTGATGGCCGCCTCGATTTTTTCGGGATCGATCAGGCCGTCTTCGCGGCGAACGTCCACGAGCACCGGCTGCCCGCCGGCGAGGCTCACGCCCAGGGCCGTGGCGACGAACGTGAAGGCCGGCAGGATCACCTCATCGCCCGGCCGCAGATCGATCGCGCGAAAGATCAATTGCAACGCGTCGGTGCCGCTGGCCACGCCGACGCAATGCTCGACGCCGCAAAACGCCGCAAAGCTGGTTTCGAACCGCGCCACGGGCGGCCCGAGAATAAAACACGTTTCATCCAGCACGCTCTGCAGCGCCGCATTGACCTCGACGCGAATCGATTGATACTGGGCTTTGAGATCGACTAGGGGGATGTTCATGTTAGCTGCTTTCATCGTGACAAAATCTGTTGAGCTAGCGGCATGTGCTTAACGCTACCGGTGCTTTTCCGTAGCCCAGGCTTTTGAAGCCCTCGGGCGTCGATCCCCAATCATCGTGCCCTTCAGCCCCGTTTCCGGGGCTTACTGACTGCGGCTTTAGCCATTTCGCAGTGCGCGACTGTCCGACGGTCCTTCCGGGCTAAAGCCGCCGATCGGTGTGTCCGCTGAAGCGGGCTGAAAACATTTCGATTCTGGCCGTAGTCCTCGGCATAAATGCCGGGGTACGGAACAAACTCGAATTATCGTGTCCGTCAATCCCGTTCACTGGCCTTACCGACTCACAAACTGAAAAACCGGTCGCATGATGCTCCAAAACGTCATGCCGCCGCCGCTCGGCGCACCGGCCCGGCGATCTCCGTCAGTGCCGAACAATTTCGCATCGATTGCTGGGCGGCGGCGAGGGCGCGGACGGCTTGCAGGCCGACGGCGCCGTCGTTGATCGGCGTGGCTTTGCCTTCCAGGCAGTCCAAAAAATGCTGGCATTCGGCGTCGAGCGGTTGGCCGGCGTCGATTTTGGGTATCACCACGTCGCCGCTGCGCACCAGCATGCGAAAGGCGCCGAAACTGTCGACGTAGCCCGGGTCGCGATCGCTCGCGGGCCGTTCGACATCGACCGATTTGTGATAAATCCGCACCGGTTCGTTCAGATCCATGTCGTTCCACACGACCATCTGCCGCTCGCCGACCACCGTGATCTCGCGCACTTTTTGCGGATTGAGCCAGCTCGCATGCACGCACGCTTGCACCTGCCGCGGATAGCTGAAATTCGCCACGACCACATCTTCCACGCCGGGCGTGAGATACGAAGTGCCGTAGGCGGTGGCCAGCCGCGGCTCGGCATCGAGCCAGTAGTTGAAGATGCTCACATCGTGGGCCCCGAGATCCCATAGGGCATTCACATCGGTGCGAAACGGTCCGAGGTTCGTGCGCGTCGAAAAAATGTAGCGGATATTGCCCAGGTCGCCGTGGGCAATCAGATTCTTCACCGCCCGGATGCCGTTGTTGAACAGAAACACATGTCCGACGGCCAGCAGCCGATTCCGCTGTTTGGCCAATTTCACGAGCGCTTCGGCATCTTCCACCGATCCGGCGAGCGGCTTTTCCACGAGCACGTGCTTGCCGGCCTCGAGGGCCGCCTTGGCGAGAGCGAAGTGGGTGTTGGTCGGCGTGGCGATCACGACGGCGTCGGCGGCCGGATCGTTTGCCGCGACCAAGGGATCGCTCGTCGTGCGAATCGACGTGGAGATATTGCGCTGAATGGTTGCCAAGCGCGAAGGCGAAAGATCGCATACCAGGCCGACCGTGGCCCGCTGGCTATTGATAAATGCCCGAACCAGATTCGGGCCCCAATGGCCGAGGCCGATGAAATTGATGGAGTTCAAGGGGAGGCTGTGAGGCTTGAGGCTTTGAGGCTTTGAGGTACGAAGCAGTGGAACTGTAACGCAGCGAGGTGGGAGGCGCATTCCTCATACCTCATAGTCTCACCGCCTCAAAGCCTCACGGCCCTAACTTCTGATTCCCATCCCGAGCAAGAGCACGGGGCGCAAAATATCCCACCAGCCGATGATGGGCTTCATTTTCGTGTTGCCGATCCGCCGCGGCGGATAAATCTTCGTGCACGGCACTTCCGTATGCCGGAAACCACAGACGATCAACTTGTAGAGCAAATAAACTTCCAGCCCGTAGCCGTCGAGCCAGCGCTGCTCGAGCCGCACGCGCGGATCGGCAAGGCACGAGAGCCGGATGGCACGGAAGCCGTTCGTGGTTTCCGTGAGCCGTTTGCCGGCGATGCGGCTCATCAGCCACGGGTGCAATCGCGTGGCGAGCTTGCGGTAAAACGGCATGTCGCCGCCGTAGACCCCACCCGCCAAGAACCGCGAGCCGACCACCAGATCGCAGCCGTCGTTGCAAATCGGGTCCAACAAGCGCGGAATCTCGGCCGGATTGTCTTTGTTGTTGCCCGCCATGATTACCGCGATATCGAATCCTTCATGGCGAGCGTAGTCCAAACCCGATCGCAACGCCGAGCCCACACCGACAACCTCCGGTAGCGAAAGCACCGTCGCTCCGGCCGCGCGTGCCACCTCGGCCGTGCGATCGGTCGAGCCGTCGTCGACCACCAGCACGCAATCCACCACGTCGCGCGGCGTGCGCGCGACCACATGGCCGATCTTCTGCTCTTCATTCAGAGCCGGTGCGATCGCGATGATGTGTTGGCCGGAGTACATGGTTAGGGGCGAGGGGCGAGGGGCGAGTAAGAAACCAGGGGACAGAGATCAGCGAGCTTTGGATGGGCGTTCGTTCGTCATTCGTGCTTCGTCGTTCGTCATTGACTGCCGCGGTTAGGCGGCGGCGGGTTGGGGCGTGGCGTTGCGGCACTCGTTGCACGGTCCGGCGACCGCGGAGCGCTGGCCGCATTGGCAGACCCAGCCGATCGGTCGCGCCGGATGGCCAACGACGAGGCTGTGTGGCGGAACGTCGCGGGTGACGACGGCGCCGGCGGCGACGAGTGCGTATTCGCCGATCGAAATTCCGGGAACGACGACCGCTCCGCCCCCCAGGCTCGCGCCGCGGCCGACCTGTGTTTGCAATAGCCAGTTCGCGCGATTCGCGTAGCGTGCGGCGGCAGCCGGCATGCGTGGGCTGCGCGGGTGTCGGTCGTTGGTGAAAATCACGCCGGGGCCGATGAAGGCATCGTCGGCGATCGCCACACCGTCCCAAATCAGCACGTTGTTCTTGATCGTCACGCGGTCGCCGACAATCGCGCCCGACTCGATAAACGCGTGATCGCCGATATTGCAATCGCGGCCGACCACCGCTCCGGGCATGACATGGGCAAATGCCCAAACGCGAGTACCATCGCCGACGGCTTGCGACTCGCACAGTGCGCGTGGATGAACGAAGGCAGCCATCCGTGGCATCCCCCCAATGATTTGAACAAACCGAACCTCGGCTGACGCATTCGATTGAGCCGACGGACCGCGATTTCTACCGCTTCAAGGGCATTGTCACAAGATCAGAATCTAGCGTGGAATAGGGGAGCTGCGCGAGTTCGAAGCCTCGCATCGCGCGGCTCCTTGTCCGAGGGCGTGAACGGGATTAAACTCGAGGCTGAAAATGGAAACCGAGGCGATGACGCGTTGAATCAAAGTCGCAGCCCGAGTCGTTCCCTCGCCTCCAGCTAGCAGCAGGACTTCCGCCGATGACACGTTTTCGCGATGGCCGTTTCTGGATCGCGCGCCTGGCTGCCGCGCTTTCGATCGGGCTGCTGAGCGCGTCGGCCGTCTTGGCCGCCGACGAACCGCAGAAGGTCGGACAGAGCTACGTTGTGCCCTATATGCTGACGATCCTCGTCTGTTCGCTGGGCATCATGATCGTCGGCCATTCGTCCCATCGCACAACCGAAGTAAAGCCGGTCGACGACGATTGACGCCCAGCGGTCTCTATTGCGGCAAGGATCAAAGGCCTACGGGCCGCGATTCACAATTGCCCAAAACCGGCAATCGACCGATCCGCAATTCGTCGAAAAACACGACTTTCACAATTTTGGTGAAAGCGGTTTTCGGTTTCTCACAATATTGTTGACACCGGATCGGTTTTCCTTATACTGACTCGGCAACCGCAATTGATCCATTCTTCTCAAATTGCGGTCCCGCTCGCGTTGGGGAACGCGGCGGATCCAGGGGAACGTGGCGGAACACGGAACAGGAGCTGCGCTAATGATCTGTACTCGAAGCATCGTTTTTGGTCTTTCTCTTGGCGTTTGTTTATGGACCCTGCCGGCACTGGCCGCGCCGCCGTGGGATGGCAATTATCGAACCCAGGGCGTCGACGAACTGCTGAATACGGATTCGAGTGCCACGCAAATCAATGGCTGGCAAGGAAAGGATCCTGGCAGCTTCGCGGCCCAGCAAATCCTCGCCGATGCCCGGCTTGCTCGCCAACTCGCCGCGAATTCCAGCCCGGCCGATAGCGAAAACCTCGTATCAAACGGCGTGGTCGGTAAAAAGGAGCATCACGCCAATCCGTTGCTGAGCGGGCTTATTGCGGTCGGCGCGATGCTGGTGTTGAGCGCCGTAGCGCTGCTGATCTGGAGCCGAATCGTTCAATATCGAGAAATGCGCGAAGCGCCGACGCCGATGGCATTCAACTATCCGCGCCTTTGATCCGCCGCTCGAAGAGCGATGTTCGATCCGACCCATGGATTGGTTAGCCGACGACGGAAGTGGTTGTGCCCAAACCGCTTGCGATCGTTGATTCGCTGGCGATCGCTGCATTTTCTTCTGCAAATGCCCGCCATTCGGCAAAATCCCGGCATCTAGCGCGAATGATCCGTCGTGCGACACTAGCCCGAAGCGTAAGCGAGGAAGCCCTGGGAGCCACTAGCCCGAAGCGTAAGCGAGGAAGCCATGGAAGCTTACCGTCACTAACGTTTCGGGCTACTATTTCGCAGCGTGTGCCGAATATCTGGCGCTTTGAATCATCCGGACTCGCCACGTTTTCAGCACTTTCACAGCACGATTTCTCGCCGCAAGCTATATCCACTTAGGCTCGGCCGAAAAATAGCTTCTCCACAGACCCCATTCCCTTTGCGGGAGAGGGCGGGGTGAGGGGTCTGAAAAGCGGAAGTTATTTTTCGGCCGAGCCTTCGCCATCGTTCCAAATCGCGGACGAGTGGAATCGAGTTCCTTGCGGAGGTGCCGCCGGCTAAATTTCGCGAGCGGCAATGGCGTGCCTCGGCTCGGGCTATGTTTCCAGTGGCGAGGCAGCTCACGGCAGCATTGCTCGACGTGATCGCACGACGACGGCCATCAACCTTCAATTCGCCATAGAAAATCGGGCCAGATTGCCATGATTGTGATCGTCGGAAGCATCGTCGTCGTGGGCGCCGTATTGGGTGGGTTCATTCTTTCCGGTGGGCAGGTTGCAGCACTCATCCACCCGACGGAAATTTTGACGATCGGCGGCGCCGCTCTCGGCGCGTTGATCATCATGTCGCCGGTCAAGGTCCTCAAGGACCTGGCCAAAGGGCTCTTGTCGACCCTCAAAGGCTCGCCATTCAGCAAGAAGGCCTACGACGAACTGTTCAAACTGCTCTACGAATTCCTACGGCTCGCGCGGCAAGATGGCTTGATCGCCCTGGAACCGCATTTGTCGAACCCGCATGAAAGCAACATTTTTCAAAAGTATCCGCTGATCGGCAAGAATCACCACGTGTCGGACTTCATTTGCGGCGCGTTCGGGCCGGCCGTCGAAGGGAGCGCGAGCCCTGACCAGCTCGAGGCCCTATTGGAAATCGATCTTAAGACGATCGAAGAAGAACATCACGGGCCGCTCGGCGTGCTCGGTAAAACGGCCGACGGATTGCCGGGTTTCGGCATCGTTGCCGCCGTGCTCGGAATCGTCATCACAATGGGCGCCATCGACGGGCCGGTCACGGAGATCGGCGAAAAGGTGGGTGCGGCCTTGGTCGGCACGTTTTTGGGAATTCTCGCCTCGTACGGGTTCATCGGTCCGCTGGTCGGTCGCATGGAAAGCATGGGGCACGAGGAACTGGCGTTCTTTCGCACGATTGCCTCGGTCGTGCTGGCGTTCGTGAAAAACCTGCCGCCGAAAGTGGCCATCGACCAGGCGCGGCGCGGGCTGGCCAGCGATCTTCGACCCACGCGTGAGGAACTCGACCAGATGTTCAAAGCGGTGGAAAGCTCATAACACGCGGAATGACTCATTCCCATATGACGAATGACGAAAGAATGACGAAGCACGAAGGCCGAACCGCGGCCGCATAGGGCCGACCGAAAATAACGTCTCCGCAATTCTTGGCGAATGGATCTGCGCCACCCTCTCCTCTTACGGGAGAGGGCAGGCGAGGGTGTTCCTTCCTCAGCCGATTCGACATTCGACATTTTCAAACTTTGTGGGTGCTAAATGGCGGGCAAAGGTGGCGGAGCCTGGAAGGTGGCCTACGCGGACTTCGTCACCGCGATGATGGCCTTTTTCATGGTCATGTGGCTCGTCGCCCAGAGCAAGCCGATGAAAGAGGCGATCGCCAGCTATTTCAACGATCCGAACGGCCGCAATCCACGCCAGGGCAACGGCAAGTCGAACGGCATGCTCAATAAAGAGACGCCCCCGCCCCCGACGCCGCATAGCCCTTTGAAAGGACCGGGTCATCGCCAGCCGACGCCCAAATCGTTGAAGGATGAGGGGAAGGGGCGCGGCGTCGCGCGGCAAGTCGTCGCGATGAATTTGCGGAACAACAACGATTTGGTGGTCGAGGCAATCGTGCAGTTCGACGAAGGATCGGCCGACCTGGATCTGCGCGCTCGCCAATCGCTCGACCGGCTGGCCGACGATCTGATCGGCAAATGGTCGAAGGTGGAAATCCGCGGGCACACGTCGGCCCGGCCGCTTCCCAGCGGCAGCAAATATCACGACGACTGGCAACTCTCTTTCGTCCGAAGTGAGGCGGTCATGAAATATCTCATCGAAAAGGGGCTCGAGGCAAAGCGTTTCCGCCTCAGTGAAGCGGCCGCGAATGAACCCGCCTCGCAAGGCCAGAACTACGGCTTGGCCGCCCCGGATGGCCGCGTCGAAGTGTTTGTGTTGGGCGAAGTCGTCGGCAGCCGAAGGGCGGCGCCAAAACCGGGCATCGCCCCCGCCGAAGGCACGGCCCCGAGCCTCCACGAAGACCCCGCCCCCGACGCTTCATCGAATTAGGCGCCTTCTCGAAGCTCACCGTTCCGCACACGAGCCCGAAGCGTGAGCGAGGAAATGCACACGAGCCCGAAGCGTGAGCGAGGGATTCGTTGACAGACGCCGCCGTTCCACATCGTTCGAACCGCGGACCAGTCGTTCCCGACAATCGCCAGCCCGGCGACCGGTGAAAGCAATCGCCGCTTCTGTCTTCCCAAACGCCAACGGGGTAGGAAATGCACACGAGCCCGAAGCGTGAGCGAGGAAACGCACACTAGCCCGAAGCGTGAGCGAGGGATTCGTTGACAGACGCCACCGTTCCACATCGTTCGAACCGGGGACCAGTCGTTCCTGCGACAATCGCCAGCCCGGCGACCGGTGAAAGCAATCGCCGCTTGCGTCTTCCCAATCGCCAACGGGGTTTTGTCTCATAGCCCCGATGGGTCGCGATCGGCGGCCTACCGTGGGAAAACGGCGAGACCACCCCATCTCTGCCACCGCGATTTTGCGACGATCGAAACGCGCCCGGCTCCACGGCGTGCCACGGTCGGGTCGCAAGTATTCTGCTTGTCGTGCGGGATGTGCCGATTTGTTGGATTCTTCCGATTTTGAGGCCGATAGACCTAACTGGGGTCTTAATCGGTGCGCCCGGCCGCGAGCCGCCCGGGCGAAACTGCTTGAGAAGCGACCATTCCCGCCGGCCGCTCATTCGCCGCCCCGCGCGACAGCACTCGTCCGGCCCGACAGCGGATTCTCGTGCCGCCGGTTTTCGGGCCCCGCATCTCTTTGGAGAGCCGAAAGGAATCAGACCCACATGACTCGATCACTATTCGCCTTACTGGCCGCGCTGGCCCTCACCGGCATCGGCTGCACCGTGGCCGACCACAATCGATCGTGCTGCAATTCATGCACGACCCCATCTTCCAACGGCGCATGCGGTAGCGGCGCGTGCAACTGCGGAAACGGCAATTCTGCCGTGGCCGCCAACGGAATGCCCGCTCCAACCGACCCCGCCGCCGGCGATCCGGCGGCCTACGGCGCCGGACCGAACGGC